>NZ_CP075588.1 GCF_019453995.1 Candidatus Rhabdochlamydia oedothoracis
ATATCTACATATATTTTATATTAAAGTATTACAAATAAACAAAACAATAACTGGTTGTAATATTAAATAATGATAAGGGGATTATGAAAATTGAAATGCTTAAAACAAGAAAAATGGATGTCCTTTAATCTTAAGATAAGCGTTCGATAAAACGTCTTAAAAAAAGTATTTTTAGGAGATTTGAGTAATAAATGACTGGTTAGAATAAGCGCTTTACTTAACTCTAAAAGGAGCAAATTTATTTTGCTCTTTTTAGATTTCCCTACTTTGATTTCAAATTAAGAATTGCATAACTGGGTTTTTTTGAAAAAACTGCTCTATCTTGCAAGAAGATGTTATCTTTTGTATAAAAATGTTAATATATTCAAACTCTTAATTTGAATGTAAACGGGTATACTAGAAACTTAGAGAAAACCTGACGAAAGGTCCATGTAGAGTAAGGTCTGATCCCTCTGAAGGAGAAGCTAGCGTGCTAAACCAGTTCATACGCATTTGACGCGACCAAATTTGTGTTTCCCATCCCAAGGTCAACTCTAGTTCAGAACTGCGTGAAGTGCACCACCATTTTGAAAGTGCTATTTGTAATAGCATAGAGGAAAAAAGGCGTAATTTGTGATCTTTTAAAGATATCTGTGTAGAAGATGAAGAACAACCAAGCAAATCTCCATAATCGGTATGCCCTTTAAAAGAACCTAATAAACAGGAAAATCCACCTCTTGCAAAGAGACTAATCCGATAAGGGAAAACCATCCTAAATTCGGCTCCTAATTCTGGACCGACACCTGATACTCGACTTATCCCTTTTACACTTTGAGGAGGTCTAAGCGAGGTTCTAGGTTTAAAAAATGTGTAATGCACATCAACCTTTTGTTTGATGGTACATCCTTGAACCCCGAAAAAAGGCTCTATGATAAAAGATTTACCGATCATTAACCCTTTTTTGAATAAGACATCGAATATTTGCATTTTCAATTCCCATTTACCAGAAAGATGGGACACTTGTTGGTTCACTGGAGAAAAATAGGTAGGAGCAACTAAATTCGCAAAAATGTTCCCGGTTGGATCATCAGAGGTAACTCTCGAAGGATCTGCTCGAAAATAGGTACAAGAACCACTTAGCAACCAATAGTCATAAGTAGGAATGTTAAGAGTTACTCGAATTCCAGGATTATAGCTGAAATCTTGTTCAATATCATGAGACGGTGGTGGAATCAAACGAAAGTTGGTTTCTCCATATTTAAGCGTATCTTCTATTGCTCTAAAGAGTAAGTAATCAACGACTATGTTTTGTTGTGTTTCTGGGTTTTTTACGAGTAATACATCGCAACACTCTTCTAAATGTCCATGGAACTCCCCTGCATTCGTCATTATAGGAATAGCACACAGATTAAGTATAAAATATTTCAAATGCTTATAGAGAAATAATGACTGCAACTTTTTTTCCTTTACGATTCAATATAGTTAGTTTGTTTGCATAAGCTGCTTTATTGACTATTATCGGTCAAGCATCCACTTGCTAAAGAAAATGGAATTGTATTTGTCATTGAGCACCGTTATATTTATACTTAATAGAAACATATGTATAAAAAAAATACAACAATGTATTAAAAAAATCACTTAACACGTTAAATGAACACGTTTGTATACACTTAAGAGAGCAATAAATGACACGCCAATCCTATTTAATTTTATTGCCACATGGAAGAAATTTGCGCCCCTTGCAAGACAAATTTTACGAAATAGGTGGGTTCTATAACGGAATTGGTTACGTGTTTCCTTTTCAAAAAGAACAAACCCTCAAGCAAATTATTAAACATCTTCCGGATATTAAAATTCGAAAAATCGATTTAGAAGACGATCATACCTTTGATTCTATCCGACAAGCTCACAATGCTTCTTATTTTAGAGACAAACTATTCACATTAGATCATAAGATCTTATCCATTATTCATACCTATCAACTCGATGAATTATCAGAGATTAGCGTGGAAAGTTTACAACTACCGCCGGAGCAAAAAACGCAGTTTCTAGAGCTTATCCAAGAAAAAGAAAAATTGAAGAGAGCTTTAGAATGGGCTGAGGGTATGGAAAAAACACTATCTTCCCAAAAATTGATTTCTTTTCAAATGAAATTCATTAGCGAACAATCCGTTAATTTTCTCTTAAAAGAAGCCCCGAAAATGCCTCGACTAATCAACTATATGGAAGGATCATATGTCAAAGCTTTTATTAGAAAAGGAATCGTTGGAATGTTAGTGGGATCAGGCGGTGTTGGAAAAACGCATGCTCTAGCACAACTCGCTATTTCTATAACGACAGGAATACCCTGGCTTGGAAAATATCCAGTTGAAAAAACAGGCTATGTTTTCATGGGAATGGGAGAAAATTCAGAAGAAGACATCCATCGGTTACTCAGGAAGACGGTAAAAAAACTGTTTCGAGAACAGACTTCTTTTTTTGATAAAAACCCTCTTTTAGAAGCCAGTACAAGACTAGCGGTGGCTTCTTTCAACGGATTAGATTCTTCTTTTATTTACAAAGGAAAGCCGACGCAGGCTTACGAACTATTGTTACAAGAACTAAAAGAAAAAGAACCGAAAGAGGGATGGTCTTGTATTATTTTAGATCCCATATCCCGATTTTTAGGAGCAGATGCTGAAACAGACAACGCTTCAGCTACGCGATTTATTGCTCTTTTAGAAAGACTAACACTCGAACTTGAAGGTCATCCAACCGTTTTATTCGGTCACCACATGAGCAAAAACGCTCAGGCAGCTCGAAATACAGACCAGGGAGCGGCAAGAGGTTCTAGCGCCATTACAGACGGGGTGAGGTGGCAAGCTAATTTAGAAAAGATACGTAAAACGCTTAACTCTGAAGAAGAGGAGTATGAATTGGATCAAATTATCCTGCGCTATGTTAAATCTAACTTCACTGCTATTTTACCCTCTTTAAGATTAAAAAAAGATGAAGATGGAATTTTATTTGCTCAAGATCCAAACCAATCAATCTTTAAAAAAAGATGAAAGAAAAAACACAACCCTCTAAAGAAGTTGTAATGGACTCTTGTTCTGCGGATAAAGACTTCTTTCCAGAAGAAGATTGGGGGAATATCAATGCAGAACAAGTCTTGAGTTTCACAACAGAAGATGTAAAAACCCTTCGTCAATTCCCTTTTATTGATCAAGCCCTTGTTGAAGATTTTTTTAAAAAATTAAAAAAACCTCAAGAGAGAGATTTAAAATGGAAAGACTTTCTTAAATCAAACCCATCTAAAAAACAAAAAGAAGAATGGTTAGAGAAAAACGCTAAATGCAAATCTATTGAAGAATCGATTAAAGAGCTTAACTTTCTAAAGTACATCACTGAAAACCGCACACAAATTATTCAATGGTTAGAAAGCGAAGAAAAAAGTAATACCTTTAAAAAATCAGGTCATCTCGTCGATCAACAGCTCAAATATCTCAAATCTACAGAAGACCCACTACACATCTTTTCACTTATTGAAAATATAGAACTGAAAAATAACATCACACAAAATAAAGAAATACAAGAACAAACCATTCAAGTAGGAATTCACCTTACCGCAGCTGAAGACCGTCTTGTAAACGCTCTTTGTCGATTATTACATGAAAAAAGTCAAATATTCAATCCTAGTCAATCTAATTACTATACGGGGAACTCCTCTTATACGATTGCTGATTACGGGAAAAAAGAAGAAAAGATACCTAGTTTGATATTAGAGCCTCATGAACTTTATCAAGCTTATTTAGAAAAAGTGGACTTTAGCGGAAAAGAAATAAGTAACATAGAGGATATCCTTGAAAAAGCACAAAATGCAAGGCACTTGATTATCTACGAGTGGAGAACGAAAAATAAGACAGGTAGAATCGTAGTAGATCGCATAGAACAATATCAACCTTTATTCCTGGTTGATCGTATCTTTTCAAGCATGAGTGAAGAGGAAGCTGATTTAGTCGCACACGGTGATACTGAAGTAAGAAGAAAGAAGGGGAAGTTTTTAATTAAATTCAATCCTTTATTTATTCATCAAATCGAATCGAAATACGTTTTATATCCTAAAGATATTCACCAACGCATGGCCAAAGCAGCGGGTGGAGACCCTAGAAAAGTTACCTCCGCCATGAATTCATTAAGAGATTTTTGTCTAAGAGCTTTAAGCAATAAACAAAAAAAAATAGAGCTTAATCAAGACACGCTTCCTCTTCTGTTAAAGCTAGAAAATTACATCAAATCCGGACGTAAAAAAGAAATTCTTAAAAAAGTTACAGATTCTTTTCAGGTTTGCAAAAACATTGGTCTAATCGACAGATGGGAAGAAAAAGCAGGTACAAATAATCAAACAAAATATGTCATCTATCTCAATCCTGGATTCCTGGGAAACAATTATACTCAAATATCTTAAGAAATAAGATTTACAGGTTGGGAAATACATAGATTTTTTCCAAATACTTAATTATAATCGCATCCATGTGTCGTTTAGAGAGCATTCTTATTAAAAAACAAATTTTTATAAATTCTTAATTTCAAACAGGGAAATTATCAAGCTGCGGTTAGAAGCTTTCAAGAAGCAGAGAAAACAGGTACTGATCCCAAACAATAAAACCCATTTGTGTATTATCCAGTTGGTCTCAATAATCTTGGCAATTTAGCAACTGCCGTTAAGAACTCACGAGAATCTTCGATTTCTTCGTCTGAAATTTCCTCTATATTTAATAAAGCCGTCCCTATTTCGCTATCGATTCGATTTCTTTCTCTTTGAGTCATCGAGTAGAGACAGCTGCTCCTTTAGCAGCCCCTACCAGCTGACCTTTATAGGCTGCATCAGCAACTCTAGCCGATACTTCTGCTCTTTGTGGAGAGTTGTACTGATAATTTTCAAAATTGAGGTTCTCTATTTCTTCTCGTTCTTTATCTGTTAACGCAAGACAAGTATCTCCAATGAGTAAATCTTGTTGGTCTGTTCGCACTCCTTCGGGAAGGCAAGTTCTTATTGTTTGTAAAATCATTTAAACTAAGCTCCTTTAAGATCGATATTTTTTAAAAAAATAGATGGCTATCGCTGTGATGACAAATATTGATACATAGCGTGGCATAAAAAAAAACAGCTAGCAGCCGTAGCAACAGCAGCAGAAACTTCGTATTTATCTCGCTTCCCAAAAATCTTTTCGACTTTTTCTGATGGAGTCAACTTATCCCACTCCTTTCTATGTTGAGCAAGCGCAGCTTTGTTGTGGCCATTGATGATCCAAAGATCAATATGTCTTGTGTCTAGATATTTTGGTTCTTTTCGATACAGATCGTGGAGCTCTTGTTTGCAGAAAGAAAGGACGAGCCACTCTTCCTCATTTTCTTGTTCGTTTTGGGGATTGTATCTCCGATCTGCATATTCCTTGGCTTTGGCTTTGCGAAATTCAGGATCGCTGTAGAGCTCTATATATTTTTTCTCTAGTCGAGTTCCCCAGCTCATTAAATCCCATTCTGAATAACCCAAAACCTCTTGCTTGATTTCTGCAAAAGGCCTGGGCTTATCTGCAAAAACTATTCTCTTTGTTCGCTCATAATCTGCATCTGCAAACTCTCTTGGCATATTGAGCGGTAGGTTAATCCAGGCGGATTAGAATCGATAACCCATGCGATCAGCTATTGCACACATACGCTCTTTTAGGGGGACAGGTTGACTTGAAGACTCCACTTGATCTTCTTCATTCCCTCCGTTAGGGGGGACTACTTGCCCTTCTTCAAAATCTATCTCGGGATAGAAAGAAAAACTTGTAGATGGTGTGGCGGGGGAAATACTCATAAAGGTCCTCTTAAGCGTGAAATAAAAAATCCTGTAGTAAAGATGCAGGTTGCTATTGTTTTTCGAGGAATGATAAAAAAAGCATCAAGTTAAAGTAAAGATTTTTCTGTCATAGATTTCTCAAAGGAACGAAATTCAGCGACTGTGGGCCATGTACTGTATACGAAGATAGAGGAAATATTACTTATGTACTTCGTGAATACGATCCTCAATGGAAGGATTCATTCATTCTTCATCTATTATGATGCATTTTTTGAAATTACCAGACCCAAGAAAGACGCGCAATCAACTATGATAGCCTTCATGATATTATCAGCACATCTATGCATCATGTCGTAAAGATTATTTATTAGATCTGGTAGGTGCAAAGGAAATTCTTCATGCGTAAGCCCTGCCTGATGAAAAGGGATAGATACAGTTTTATGCTAAAGATGGCTTATCAGGAGGCGTAAGAGTAAGTTTAGGAGAAAGCCTTACTTTCTCTTTAGATTTAGAAAGTCTTTTCAAGTTTGAAGTGCACAGAAGAATTAAAAAAAGAATAGGCAGGCGATGAAAGAATCTCTATTGTGATTTTTAACAATCAAACACAAGGAGAGACCTTGCCTAAAGGCTACCATCACCTAACCTATGACCAAAGATGTCAGATTTATATTTTAAAAGCTAGAGGAGATACATCTAGCTCAATAGCAAACATTCTAAAAGTTCATCATAGCACTATTAGTAGGGAACTTAAGAGAAATAAAGGGCAACGAGGATACCGTCATCAGCAAGCTCAAGAAAAAGCATTTCTTAGAGCCTGTTTAAAATCTTTTCAAAAGTAGAGCAATAAAAAGAACCACCATATTCAGGCTTGTATGTAGTTTTCTTTCGCAATTTTTCCATAGCCTGCAGCATTTTTCTATCCACGCAAAAGAACGCTCTACAACCCATCTTCTAAGGCGGGCCATAATTTACTTCCAAAGGTTTTATGAAAACTATCATTATGCCTTACTGAGAAGATTTTAAACAGGCTCTTAGAAAAAATTCTCAGCCCAATAAAAAAATGACTCCTCAAATAGTTACCCGTATTGAAGAAAAAATCAAGTTGCAATGGAGCCCTATACAAATATCCGGATGGCTTAAAAGACATGGTAAAGAACATGTTAGTCATGAGACCATCTATAATCATATCTGGAAAGATAAACGACAGGGAGGACAGCTTTATAGAGAGCTCCGTCATCGAGGGAAAAAATATAACAAGCAGAGAAAGGGAGCTTCTGGAAGAGGGAACATGCCTGGTCGTATATAGTGGTTCCGATTCAATCGTATAGAAAAATATTTTGTTTTGTGTTAAGCTATTGAGTATGAAAAAACTGATCCCTAGCCAGAGAGCTGACTTAGAACACAAGTTAAAGCATCCAAAAGACTATTCTGAACGGAATAGGCTTTGTGTAATTTTGGGCTATGATGAGGGTATCTCAACAAAAAATCTTGCTAAAACACTCCGGATAAGCCCTATCACTGTTCAGAAATACCTCAGAGAATATGATTCCGAAAATAAAACTGGAAGTAGCCCTCGAGGCGGTAGCAAATCAAAACTTTCACAAGACCAAAAAGAGTCTCTACTAAAACACCTACAGGAAAAGACCTATCTTAAAGTCAAAGGGATCATAGCTTATGTGCATGAGCAATATGGGATAAAATATTCCCGAAGTGGCATGACAGATTGGCTCATACAGCACGGATTTGTTTATAAACGTCCTAAAAAGATTCCTGGGAAATTAGATCCTGAAAAACAACGAATTTTCATAGAACAATATAGGGCTTTAAAGGAGACCTTAAACCCTGATGAAGAGATCTATTTCATAGATGCTGTGCATCCTGAACATCAGTCCCAAGCCGTATGTGGATGGATCAAAAAAGGCGTTCAAAAGACTTTGCAGACATCCGGGAAACAATTGCGATTGCATTTTGCTGGAGCTCTTTGCCTGACAGGAATGAAGATTTTTACAGAGGAATATAAGACAGTTGATGCCGATGCAATGCTCGATTTTTTCAAGAAGCTAGAAAAACAGACAGAGGCTCGAATTATTCATGTAATTTTGGATAATGCAAGATCAAACAAAAATAAGAAACTAGAAGAGTTTCTGATGTCTTCTAGGATTAAAGTGCACTATCTCCCTCCTTATTCGCCGAATTTGAATCCTATTGAACGCTTGTGGAAGATCTTAAAGGAAAAGAAGGTATACAATCGATATTACGAAACGTCGGTGACTTTTTTTCAGGCAATTAGAGGATTCTTCTTAGAAGAGATACCGAAAATAACAGATATTTTGAAATGTAGGATAAACGACAAGTTTCAAGTCGTTGACTTAAATCCCATTAAGCTAGCCGTTTGAATCGGCACTAGTATAGATATTAAGCAACGGCCTTGTATTGTAGAAAAAAAGACTCGTTTAGGAGACTGGGAACTAGATACAGTCATAGGGGCAGGACATAAAGGCGTAATTGTATCAATGGTAGAAAGAACTTCCAAGCTAACTAAGCTCGCCAAAGTTTCTCATAAAACTGCAGAGGAAGTAAGTCAAGCGTTAATTGAACAACTTAAACCTATCAAAGATTTTGTACACACATTAACAGCAGACAACGGAAAAGAATTTGCCTATCACCAAATGGTTAGTTTCGAGCTAGAGACAGACTTCTACTTTGCAACGCCCTACCATTCTTGGGAAAGAGGCTTAAATGAGCATACAAACGGACTAGTTAGGCAATATTTTCCTAAAACACAAAGCTTTTTAGATACGACTTCCAAGGATATAGAAAGGGTGGAAACTTTACTAAATAACAGACCTAGAAAGGCTCTCAACTTCGAAACTCCACTAGAAGTGTTTACGAGATTATCTACAAACATGCTATGCTCGGGTGCACAATAGATGTTTTTTCAAGTATTTATATGTTCTTTTTTGTGCACTTCAAGGTTGAAAGGGCCCAACAAATGAAGAAACAATTATGTAGGGGAAGTATTTACCAAACCTGTTTATCCTGCTTCTCTTTTTGCTTGGCATTATAATAGAAAACAAGAAAACCCATAAAGCCTGTCATAGGCATTATTTGCCTTCGAGACACCTAGTCACACTACCAAACACTTGAAACAAGCGCAGAAGCTGTTTAAACGCGTAAATTGCACGTTTTTGGATTTGTTAACATAAGCTATTTGCTTTTGAGGTATTTATAACCACTCTTTCTCTTTTTTTAGGGTAGGAGCTATTTGGTTGCCGTAATAAACGGCAACTAAAAGCCCTTACCCTTCTTATAATACTCTTATAAGAGTCTTATAATATCTACCGCCTGCTTTTTACCTATGAAAGTTCTGCATCGTAGTACGGTAATTCTGCATCGTAGTACGGTAAATTGGCCTTTTTTCTGCATCGTAGTACGGTAACTCTGCATCGTAGTACGGTTGTAGTTTCCCCTTTTTCTCCGAAATTTGTAATTAAATATAAATTATCTGCTGAGTTTGTTTCGAGTGTGAACCTATCTTGAATTAAATTTACTGTTTTAAAGATACTTGCCGACTTAAGAAATTCATCCAATATCCCAGTAGTCCAAACATTAATAGTCCGTTCCAATATATTGCCTTTCTTTCCCAGCGCACTGTAAGACGACGGAAGCATGTCTTTAACCAAGAAATCGTTCTCTCAACGACCCAACGTTGCTTTTCAAGGTAGCAAATGCCTTTTATCTTATATCCCTTAGTGTTTCTTTTCCGAGCTATCAGAGGAAAAACCTCATGGGAAAGAACATCGATACGTGTTTGCTCTGAGTCATAACCTTTATCTGCTTCAAGTATGGGTACTTTTCCCTGATTCCATGCTTTTTTAATGAAGGGAATGACTTTCCTAAGCAGAGGGATCACTTGTTTTTTCTCATCCCCGGATGCTGATGTAAAAGTGATTGCAAGAGGCTTTCCTGATTTTTCTACCAGTAAATGCGATGTCACGCCTTTACCTTTGTAGCCATAATCAACTTGCTCTCCTCCTCCGCGTCCGCTGGAAAAAAAAACCATCTACAGAGAGTCTCTGGGCATCAATATGGAATTCAGACTCAGGTAGGAATTTATTCGGCTAGATCGTTTTTTTCTCTAACAACTTGGGAAAAACCCATAACATCTTGCATATTATATTGCCTTATTGTTACTTTTAGGAAAAATAAAGCAATAAGGCAATAATGAGAAAAATCTGCATAGCCCTTTCTAAGGGAGGAGTTGCTAAAAGCTCAACAGCTGTTTCTGTCTCTCATGGGATTGCTTTATCTGGGAAAAAAGTGCTTTTAATTGACACAGATGATCAAGGGCAAGATGCATTTTTGCTAGGAGTAAAACCAAAGTACGGTTTAGCAGATGTACTTAATGAACGAGTTAGTGTCGAACAAGCCCTGTTCCAAGCAAGAGAGGGACTTTGGGTTTTATCTGGCGGCAGAGGGTTATCCGGTGTAAAGCGTGCGATAGGCCGGAAAGATTTTAGCTCTGAACAAGCGCTTTCCGAATCCCTTTATTCTATCGAAGGAAGGTTTGACTTTGTGATCGTTGACACCTCTCCAAGTTGGGATACGCTTACAATCAATGCTTTGTTCTACTGCTTGGAAGTCCTTACCCCTGTTAGCTTAGAGGTGCTTACTCTTAACAGTTTGGTCGAATTCGCAGAAAGATTAAAAAGCGTTCAAAAGTTCAACAAAAAACTGCAACATACTTACTTACTGCCTACTTTCTGGGATCGTCGTGTGAAGAAGTCTTCCGAGGTTTTAGAGCAACTGAAAAAATACTATTCCGAACAAATCTGCGAGCCGGTTAAATATTCAGTGCGGATATCAGAGGCAGCTGGTTTTGGTAAAACAATTTACGAATACGCCCCTTCCTCTTCAGGAGCAAAGGACTATCAAAAAACAGTAGAAAGGATACTCAACTATGGGCGATAGACTAGAAACTCCCGATATCATGAGCTCTCTCATGTCTGAACCTAATAAGCAAGAAAGCAATAAAATAATAAAACAAGAAAAACCATCAAAAAATAAAGCAATAAAAACATCTAGCAATAAAGCTGTTTTAAAACAAATGTTATTTGCTGGAATAGATAAAGACACAGCTATTTTAGAAGAACCTAAAGAAAAGGCTACTTTTAACCTGTCGGTTAGAACACTTCGGGATTTAGAAGATAAATGGATGGAAATTAGACGCCTTTCTGGAAGCAAACAAATTTCTAAAACTCTCATTGTCGAAAAAGCCATAGAAATGGCTTTAGCTGAATTTGACCTGAAAAAACAAATAGGCAAGTTTTATTGCAAGCTGGTTGGCAATAAAACCAACTTCTCTTAATTCCAGTTGATATCAACAGAAGAGATCTTTTCTTATTAGAAAACAATATAGCAATAAAACTTGATGGGCTTAAATTTTTTTTACAGTAAATAAGATTTAAAGAAGATGTTGTCTTTTGTATAAAATTGACAATCGTCTGCCATCAGGCCCTCAAAGGAAAGTTAGTCCAGGAATAGCAGCGGTGGCTATGATCATCAATGGTCTGGGCTTTACGAATAGAACATTGTATTTAGCTCATCAATTTTTTGCATCCAAGCCAATAGATAAGGCTCCCAGGAGTTGACCTTAAGGCCAAAGACAGTACCGATCATGCGCTAGGCTGTGCTCTCGATAATATTGCAGAAAAAAGTCATTTCTATGGGCTAATTCCAAAAAAGTGCCCTAGGGGGGTGGGAATGTAGGCCCTTAAATGCCGGTTCTTTTTTTGAGCTATTTATAATAATAAATATTTTATTTGACAAAGGAGCGAATAGGAAACTAGTATATAGATACTTATGAATAGTCACCACTTAGACATATCTAGAAAAGTTGTTACTTTACCTGAAGCTGCTATTATGCTAGGCATGAGTCCTTTAACAATTAGACGCGCTATTAAAAGTGGGAAGATTAAAGCTGTGCAAATCAGCCCTAAAGGAAGATATCGCATCTTAATTGAAGAATTAAATGGATTCATTCAGAGAAATTCTCAAATGACTGCTGTGGGATAGAAAATTTAAAACAACAAAGCAATAAAGTGTGTTTTATTGTTTTAAGAAATTAATCTATTGATTTAGAGCAGCAATCGAAAATCTTTTAACCAGATAATGAGACAAGAATCCACTTTTAAAACCAACTATGATTTCTTAAAAATCTCTTTTTGAAAAATCATCTGCTAGTAAATCAGGATCTGTTTTTTCTAAACCTTCATGGATCATTTTCCCTTGTTCATTTAACACACAGATAAAAGTTCTTTTCATTGATACATCTCGTTCCAATATAACAATTCATGGGTTGCTCCTAATTTTTTTTGCTCTTTTTCCGTTTAAGGAGTAACCCCTTCTTTGTGTGCAATTATGGCATGTCTATTGATCATTCAAAACTCGATAATTTATCTACTTCTAGTACAGGCACTTCAAATTCATCATTTTTAGCAACAATCCCTGCATGCAAGCTCTCCGGTAAAGACCGAAGAGTCTTCTTCCTACATCTTAGTAGCTATTGCAATTCCTCGTAAATTTTTGGAGAGGTTTGATGATATTTCTTGCGAAACACGTTTCAAAAAAAAGAGATTTCTCTCAATACAGGTAACGAGACATTATGAATAAGCTTGCATAAGTTGCGTCAATGGTCAATACGGTATACTAGTTTGATTTAAAATTAAGAATTGCATAATTAGGTTTTTTTGAAAAGATTTTAAACAAGCTCTAAGGAGATGGTTCGATTAATAACCAAGACACAACGGAAGTATCCCCGATTGCTGAAGAAGAAATAGTGAAACTCACACCAGCTGTTCTTGCGATTACAGACAAAATACCAGGTCCTCCACTGGGTATATTACTGCAAAGAAAAATCTCGGTATTTGCAGTAACGGTATTATTGAATACCGTTACAACAGATGGGGATAATAAAATAGAAACTAATGTAGCTCTTCCCATCCGAGCGTTCGTTCCTTCTTTAATCAATAACCCCGAACCCTCATTAGAAATAGCGACGCCTGAAGTTGATGCAGCTGTATTTATTACCTGAGCAATCGTGCTGGTTTTCGTGGTTCCACTTCTTGTGGCTTGAAAAGATATGGATGCGCCATTGTCCGTATCTGACCAGTCTTCAGTGGTGACAAAAAGGACTGCAGCTTTAGATGTTGTTGTAAATCCTTTACCCGTGTATCCATTTCCTCCAATGAAGCCCAAAGTGCTTCTAGTTAGGTTAGCCGTAGGAGTTGAAGCTGTTCCTCTGGCTGAGCGCAAGATCAGTGAGGTACCATTGCTTCCTACTGATCCTACGTAAGATGTGAAGTATATATTGCACTCGGTATTTGCAGTTGGCATCACAAATTCAGCAGTAGAATTGCTTAAGGTTTGATTTGCAGTTCCCAATCCTAAAAAGCCGCCAATTGTTACACCGTTTGTAGGGGCCGCTATTCCTGCAAAGATTCCAAAAGCGGCTGATCCATTACAATCTAGGGTATTAGTGCCTAGGAAATTGTTGCTGTTTCCAAGGGTTAGGGATTGTATATTAGAAGAGGCTGGTAGATTTAATGCGTTTGCTATTTTTCCCATTTGAGTGTTTATGTTACTTATTATAAATTTTTCTTGGAAAACCCCTCTGCTCGCAAGAGGCTCTTTAAAAATTTTTCTTGCTTGCAATAGAATGCAGATTACTTTCTAATGATTACCCAAAGATCAAGTGATCTTGAGCTGCTTTTGCTTCTAACGCCTTTAGTCTCTTCTTACATGTTTCTAGATCATGCCTTAGCCATATCGATCTGACCCCTCCAGGAGAAACAAGAATTCCCTTCTTTTTCATCTCATTGGAAACTCGGAGCTGTCCATATGCAGGTTTTTCTATAGCAAATGCAACTACGCTAGTTTCTATTTTTTCTTCCACTCTATTTTTAGGGCAGGGTTTCCTTCTAGAGATTTCTTGTAATGCGGCTTCTCCGCCTTTTTCATAAAGCTCTTTGTATGTATAAAAGCTTTCTCTTGAATATCCCATGTGCTTACATGCTTGAGATACATTTCCTAGCGTTTTTGCTAATTTTAAAAGACCTAGTTTATTTTTTATCACTTTTCTCTCTATTGCTATATTCATAAATTACCACTTTGGTAGTTGCTTATGCAACTACGGCATCACGCCGCAGTTGCCTAAATTGTCAAATTAAGTCTTGTCTATTACAAGTTATACAACCATAATGTTTCCAACACTAGTTATGATATTCCATATGGTGCTGGTTCCGGCTACTACACAAACCGCACAAATGGAATCTAGCTGGCTTGTTGCAGTAAGAGACCCTACTAATCCTGCTGTTGTACTTTTAGATCCAAAATATATCTGCTGAGAATCATTTTGTTTAATCTGCCAACCTGCTGTACCTGCGTGTCCATTTCCTGTTATGTAAAACATATCCCCTATGTTTGCTGTATCAGGTAAGGTAAAGACAACCTGTGCTACGTTATTTGCAATATAGCCTATATTGGGAGCAATCGTCTTTTTTGTTTCTGAGACGTTTACCCAGGTAAGCCCTGCCCCTGCAGAAACTGTTAAAGTGACCGTTCCCCCCAAAGAAACAGGGCTGCCGGTTACAGTAACGCCGTTTCCTGTAATTGTAATAGGGGGTGCTGTTAAGGTAAGTGAGTTGGCTCCTGGGGTTTGTGTCAATCCCCCTAATAAGGTAAGTGTTGTAAAAGCAGGTGCTTCACCTGTTGCTCCAATTAGCAACTGGCCATTTGTCCCAGCAGGTACAGATGTAGTTGGATTGGTACCATTCCCAAGAAGAAGTCCGTTTTCAGTTAAAGTAGTGTTGCCCGTGCCTCCATTTTCTACGGCTAAGGGAACGCCACCTAAATTATTTATATTGATATTTGCCGTGTTAACTTCAAAGTTAGGTGCAGCTGAAACGCCATTGGGATTGGTAATGGTAACAGTGTTTCCTGTGGAGGTAAGTGTGCGACCAAAAAAGGTTCCTGTTCCATTATAGGCAACAATTCCTAACTGACTTAAATTTATGGCATTATTTGTTGGCATGAGCTTACTTTTGTTATATGTTTTTTTATGTAATTTTAAATGCGTTTACACATCTAATTTTCGATTAATGTTTTGAGATAAATTCTTGATTTAACAAAAAAGTCTGTGTTTCTAATATTTTATTTGTAAACAATTCATCTTCCTACGAGTAGATACTACTTTTATCCGTAACCACTAGCCGCCTCTTTGGAAGAGCTACTTAACTTTTTTATTTTTATTTGAGGAGGATACTTGGATAGTATGATGGATTCAAAAAAATTATATCTATAATAATTTATGGAAATAGGTAAATCTTTGAAAATTTAAAAGAAGTATCCAATAAATGTTGAATACTTCTTAAAAGAATGCCTATAAAAGATAAGTTTTTAATAATTATTTTATATAATAAGTATATTTGAACTTTAAGGGCTTACTAATAGAATTCTTGTCTAAGAGCCTGTTTAAAATCTTTTCAAAAGTAGAGCAATAAAAGCAAGAACCAGCATAACAAATTGCTTATGAAGGATCTTATGTTGATTTTTAAAGATAGGATTTTATAAAAAAAAAGTGTTTTTTATTATTGGCCCTTTCAACCTTGAAGTGCACAAAAAAGAACATATAAATACTTGAAAAAACATCTATTGTGCACCCGAGCATAGCATGTTTGTAGATAATCTCGTAAACACTTCTAGTGGAGTTTCGAAGTTGAGAGCCTTTCTAGGTCTGTTATTTAGTAAAGTTTCCACCCTTTCTATATCCTTGGAAGTCGTATCTAAAAAGCTTTGTGTTTTAGGAAAATATTGCCTAACTAGTCCGTTTGTATGCTCATTTAAGCCTCTTTCCCAAGAATGGTAGGGCGTTGCAAAGTAGAAGTCTGTCTCTAGCTCGAAACTAACCATTTGGTGATAGGCAAATTCTTTTCCGTTGTCTGCTGTTAATGTGTGTACAAAATCTTTGATAGGTTTAAGTTGTTCAATTAACGCTTGACTTACTTCCTCTGCAGTTTTATGAGAAACTTTGGCGAGCTTAGTTAGCTTGGAAGTTCTTTCTACCATTGATACAATTACGCCTTTATGTCCTGCCCCTATGACTGTATCTAGTTCCCAGTCTCCTAAACGAGTCTTTTTTTCTACAATACAAGGCCGTTGCTTAATATCTATACGACCAGGCATGTTCCCTCTTCCAGAAGCTCCCTTTCTCTGCTTGTTATATTTTTTCCCTCGATGACGGAGCTCTCTATAAAGCTGTCCTCCCTGTCGTTTATCTTTCCAGATATGATTATAGATGGTCTCATGACTAACATGTTCTTTACCATGTCTTTTAAGCCATCCGGATATTTGTATAGGGCTCCATTGCAACTTGATTTTTTCTTCAATACGGGTAACTATTTGAGGAGTCATTTTTTTATTGGGCTGAGAATTTTTTCTAAGAGCCTGTTTAAAATCTTCTCAGTAAGGCATAATGATAGTTTTCATAAAACCTTTGGAAGTAAATTATGGCCCGCCTTAGAAGATGGGTTGTAGAGCGTTCTTTTGCGTGGATAGAAAAATGCTGCAGGCTATGGAAAAATTGCGAAAGAAAACTACATACAAGCCTGAATATGGTGGTTCTTTTTATTGCTCTACTTTTGAAAAGATTTTAAACAGGCTCTAAGAAATGCTTTTTCTTGAGCTTGCTGATGACGGTATCCTCGTTGCCCTTTATTTCTCTTAAGTTCCCTACTAATAGTGCTATGATGAACTTTTAGAATGTTTGCTATTGAGCTAGATGTATCTCCTCTAGCTTTTAAAATATAAATCTGACATCTTTGGTCATAGGTTAGGTGATGGTAGCCTTTAGGCAAGGTCTCTCCTTGTGTTTGATTGTTAAAAATCACAATAGAGATTCTTTCATCGCCTGCCTATTCTTTTTTTAATTCTTCTGTGCACTTCAAACTTGAAAAGACTATTCATAATAAAAGACATTAGAAAAAAATATAAGGTGGATTTAAGTCAATGATAAGACAAGAAAAAAAACAGATGATTCGTACACAGAATCCCAGATTAGTAGGGTGTGATAGAAAAGGAAATTTTCATGGGATGCATGTTTTTATACCCCCTCATTCACGGACTTATGTAACAAACCAAAGCTACACAACAGGAGCGCCTAAACTTCAAGAAGACACAAGACAACTAGATCCCCCTAAGCATGAAAAAGATGAATTTTGTGAATATACAACAAGCATCAAGCCTGCTGCCATTTTATCGATACATCCTTCCATAGCAAAAGCATGGACAACATTCTCAGGGGTAACAGGTGAAGTCTATGAGGGATTTAACGTAATGTCTGTTCATAAAAAAGATACAGGCTCTTATCTGATTTCTTTCATTATTCCTATGTCAAGTACGAACTATGTCCCCGTAGTGATAGCAGAAGGATTTAATGTTCAAGCAGCTCCCACTTTGCTAAAGACTCATACACTAGAAGTAGGAACCAAGTTCATTGAAGGAAATGCCAATCTAACTTCTTACGATAGTCACACTATACACGTAGTAATTTTTGGAAGTTTGCATTCCTCTTGCGTGTAGTAAAAATCGAAGTTAGTATAATGGTTTTTAAGATAGACATTCCCTTTTGCTAAGGATTTTTTCGAGATTCGAAAACGCAAGAAATTTCTGTTTCTTTAGAAACATATACTAGTTTGATTTCAAATTAAGAATTGCATAATTAGGTTTTTTTGAAAAAACTACTCTATCTTTCAAGAAGATGTTATTTTTTATATAAAAAATGTTTATGAATTCAAACTCTTAATTTGAATGCAAACGAGTATATGCATCATAAGAAATATCATCGAGTCTCTTCAAAAAAAATTACGGAGGATTAAAATGCGTGATAAAAAAACCAGAATGTCAATAGATGTTTCAGAAAAGGAACATAAAAAAATCAAAATGCATGTAGCAAAACTAGGAATGTCCATTCGGAAATTTGTCACAGATTGTATCCAGGAAAAAATTTTTCAAAAGACAGACAAACAAAAATCTGATGATTTGTAGTAAGCATATTTCAGAAAAAAATAAGAAAGACTCATTTATAAAACTCACATGACTCAAATAAAAAAACCACATGAGGGAAAATCATGCGGTTTTTCTTTTGTAATACTTAGCAGTATCTCTATTTTTCTCCAGCTCGGACTGGGAGAGAACAAGAACCAGTTATTGCGACTGAAAGAATTGCAAAAACTTGTTGTGGGCTATTGCCTTGATCTATCAATAATTGCGCTTGTAACAATAAAGTATTTAGTAAAGGAAGAGTGCCTAAAGGCACGATATTCAATAATCCTAATACTGTGTTTAGTATACCTAGAGGTACCATATTCTTATCCGTGGTTATTATATTAAAGTTATATTTACACTGAGTTTATTTCAGTTAGAAGGAACATTTTTTTTTATTTTTGTATGAGTTTCATCAGTATCTCTTTAGGAAACGTATCTAACAGATGTAATAGTGCATTTAGTACATCTATCAGCATTGCTTAATTCCTTCTTTTCACAATTAATGACTAACATCAATCAACTGACTTGAAAACAAGTAGAGAATATCATTTTAGGTTTCAATTAGACAGAAAATTATTATAATTAACGATTAATTTCATCTTACATTGTTAAAGAGTATATTTATTGATATTAAATAGTATAAATCACTCTTTATAAGTTAAAAACAAATCACCAACGAAGATTGAAGAACAATTCCACGAAATTGTGATTTTTGATTTTCAAACAAACATTCCAAGATCACAAGAGCAGAGACTTTGAACTTCTTGCATAACCCCCTATTTTAAAACTTTCATTCTAATGCTTAAAACAAGCTTAGAAGCTATTTAAACGCGTAAATTGCACGTTTTTGGGTTTGGTAACATAAGCTGTTTGCTTTTGAGACTTTATAACCGCCTTTTCTCTTTCTTTTGGGTAGGAGCTATCTACCGCCTGCTTTCGCCTGCTTTTTACCTATGAAAGTTCTGCATCGTATTACGGTTGTACGTTTCCCCTTTTTCTCCGAAATTTGTAATTAAATATAAATTATAGTTATTTAAAATATTATTGATAAAGTTGTATATTTTTCTCCAACAAAATATATGGAGGTAGAGAAATGCCTAAACCTTATTCAATGGATCTAAGAAAACGAGTGCTTCAATACCTAGAAGAAAATAACGACAAAATGAAGGCCAGCCAGCTATTTCAAGTTGGGATTGCAACTGTCTACCGATGGGTAAAGCGTAAGAAACAAAGAGGAAACGTAGAACCTCTAAAAAAGAAAAGCACTTATAAGAAAATTGATGATCAGAGATTAATCGCTTATGTAGAAAAAAACCCCGGTCATTTTTTATCAGAGATTGCAAAGCATTTTGGTTTGACTTTGCAAGCAATCTTTTACGCTTTGAAAAGACTCAAGATCACAAGAAAAAAAAGATTGCGTTTTATAAGGAAAGGAATGCGGAAGCAAGAGCGGAATATCTAAAAAAGATAGAAGCAATTTCTCCTGAAAAAAGGGTCTATTTGGATCAGAGCGGAATCAGTCAATATGTGCATAGGCAATATGCGAGGAGCGCGAGGGGAAAACAAATATTTGGAGGAATTTCAGGAAAACGATTTGGTAGACAGAGTGTAATTTCGGCACTACAAGGGAAGAAATTGCTGGCACCGATGTGTTTTGAAGGAACTTGCCATACGGATCTATTTAATGTATGGCTAAAACAGGAATTGATTCCAAATTTGACTCATGGCCAAGTTTTGATTCTCGATAACGCGAGCTTTCATAAATCAAAGACAACTAGAACATTGATAGAGGAAAGTGGATACGAAATGCTCTTTCTCCCGCCTTATTCACCGGACTTAAATCCTATCGAAAAATATTGGGCCAATATGAAAACGAAAATCCGAGAACTTTTACCTACTGTAGCTAATTTATCCGAAGCCTTAGATCAAGCTGTTTTATCAATGTCGATTTAAATAACTATATCTGCTGAGTTTGTTTCGGGTGTTTAAAAATCTTGATGGTGGTGATTTATATCAAGGCGGTCTTTGAAAGGCTATCGCAAAACAGCAAGATTTAAAGCGATTATAGCAATGTATACTAGTTTGATTTCAAAAGGCAAAAAAATAGGTTTTATATGGACGAAAAATGCAGGCAGCAAATTGGGATGCCAATCCTTGTGGATAACGAAAGACAAATCGTCTTAACAAATTCAAAAAATCTTTCCAAATAAGTGTTATCCAATAAAAAATTACAACAAAATCTAACTATTATGCAAAGAAATGCAAAATAGTCTTGGCTTTTTTGCAACACCCTGCATAATAGTCATACATGGAGCGGTTTCAACAACAAAGTATTTTACGCGATCTTCAAAAAAAAATGGTTATTTTGTCAGGCCCTAGACAGGCTGGTAAAACAACTTTAGCCAAGGCTATCTCAAAGCAATTTACTTCCTCGATGTATTTAAACTATGACAGCTATGAAGACCGAAGAATCTTTTTAAAAGAAGCTTGGTTACCCTCTGTTGAACTTCTCATTTTCGATGAAATCCATAAAATGCCCAAATGGAAGAATTACCTGAAAGGAGTTTACGATACAAAGCCTGAGCATCAAAAAATTTTAGTGACAGGAAGCGCTCGTCTAGAAGTTTTTAAACAAGTAGGAGATTCTCTTGCTGGGCGTTACTTTCTTCATCGTCTTATGCCTCTTTCTCCTGCTGAATGTGAAAAGGTTCATGTCAATTATACAATCGATCGCTTTTTAGAAAGAGGAGGGTTTCCTGAACCTTTTTTGACTCAAGATTTAATGGATACAGATCGATGGCGTCTCCAATATATCGATAGTTTATTAAGAGAAGATGTTCTTGATTTTGAAAATATTCAAAACTTAAACGCTATTCGCCTAGTTTTTGAGCTATTAAGAGAAAGAGTGGGATCTCCTGTTTCTTATAGTTCTATCGCTCAAGATGCCGCGATCTCTCCCAATACAGTAAAAAAATATATTCAAATTTTAGAAGCTCTTTACATCGTGTTTCGTGTAACACCATTTTCACGTAATATTGCTCGCAGCTTATTGAAAGAGCCTAAAATTTACTTTTTTGACATCGGCCTTGTTAAAGGGGGCTCGGGATCTCGCTTTGAGAACTTAGTGGGATTTTGCCTTTTGAAACATGCATTAGCAAAAGCTGATTACCAAGCTAAAATAGTTTCGCTGCATTATCTGCTTACAAAAGAAAAAAAAGAAGTGGATTTTGTATTAGCTCAAGATAATCAGATGGAAAAGCTCATTGAAGTAAAATACTCAGACCATTTAATAAATCCAAGTCTTCGTTACTTTCATGAAAAATATCAGACGCCATCTGTTCAAGTTGTCAAAGAACTAAAAAGAGAATGGGTTGAAAATCAAATAGAAGTTGTTCAGGGTGTTAATTTTTTAAAATCGTTATATTTGTAATATAGAAAGTTCTGTATTGCAATAAAGATTGCTTTATTGCTTCTTCTATCCCATATCGGTTATTTGAGAATTTCTCTGAATGAATCCATTTAATTCTTCAATTAAGATGCGATATCTTCCTTTAGGACTGATTTGCATAGCCTTAATCTTCCCACTTTTAATAGCGCGTCTAATTGTTAAAGAACTCATGCCTAGCATAACAGCCGCTTCAGGTAAAGTAACAACTTTTCTAGATGTGTCTAAGAGGTGACTATTCATAAGTATCTATATACTAGTTTCCTATTCGCTCCTTTGTCAAATAAAATATTTATTATTTTTTTTTCAAAAAAGAGCGATTGTAAGTAGTCTAAAATTTGCTTTCTTCAATTTGTTGTGATACAGGGCAAAGAGCTCCCCACATCACTCATGCATTTTTTAAATCCAAAGCCAGATGTTACTAAATCACACTTTATCCCAGGGGCATAAGCCAAAAAACAACTAGTAACACCTGACAAAATGGTAATAATGATTGAAAAGAAAAGCATTAACCAAAAAAACCCAGAAGGTTTTTTATGGAAGCCTTTCTTCATATTTTTCTTCTTCTCGATCACGAATAGCACTGGCAACCTCAACAACTGTATTCATAATTTGCAGGCCATGATATCTCAAAGCAGCATCACAAATATTTGTTAATGATTTTTCCATTTTCTCATCTACTTCAAGCACTTTTGTTTTAGTCATTTTATCCTCAAAACCGGTTTAAAAATCACGAAAATAATAACAAAAAAAATAAAAACTAAAACATTTTATTTTATCTTTTTACGGAAAACCAATGATCTTGTATCTAAAAGCATCTGTTTTTTAATAAAAGACTAATCTTTTGCAAGCTACCTTCTTTAAATCTTTACGTACGAATTTGCAGAAAAAATACAAAAGCCTAATTGATGCCAAGTACTTAATAAGTAAATATTAGCTTATTTATTAAATGGCTTTATTGTGTCCATAATTAGTCTTATGGACACATAAGAGCGCAACAAGCTTTTTAAGTAAAAAAAAAGAAAACACTATACACATTAAGTGAAAATACATAATTTAAAGATCGAAGATGATCTTCTTTGAGTAGGATGTCTTTTGTTAAGTCTTAAAAGCAAAAATATGAATGCAGAAATAATAGAATTAGAAGAAAAACACAAACTTAACTACAAACAAGTTATTGAAATTAAAAATGAAAGGCTTTGGCAAGCCCTTTCTAGAGTTAATCTTCGCACTGCAATTATTGAGTGGATTGAGACAATTACCAACCCTTGCACCAAAAGTTCTTATACAACTTCAATGAAAGAATTATTGGAAAGAGGTTTTTTGAACCCAAATTGGAGTTTGCAAATGTTTGGGGTTCTATCTACAAATGCGATTGTCGATCAAATTAAAACCCAAACAATCTACATAAAAAATAAAATAACCGAAGAAACAAAACAGGAATGGTCAACACGAACTAAAGAAGCTCGCATTAGTTGTTTATTAGCTTTTACAAGATATCTATCAAGAAAAACAGAAGGGATTATAGCCAAAGCAACACCCAATAGAACCGGATTAGAGAAAACCTTTAGCCCACCATCTAAAAAAGTAAAAACAGAATCCTTGAATAGAGCACAACTCTATCGATTTTTAGAAGAACTAGAGCAAATCAACCCAAGAGACGCATTAATTGCGAAGTTGTGCTTACATGGGGCAAAAAGAATTAATGAAGTGCTCTCTTTAGAGGTTTATCGTATTGATTTCGAAAAAAGACAGATCTTATTTAAGCAATCCAAAAGTAAATTAACAGATGATTTTACGATTATCAATTTTGAGAAAGAAGGAGCCCAGGTTTTGCTTCAGAAATTAAAAGATTACATACAAGCAAGAAAGGGTCTTGTCTTTCTTACAAGAAATAATAAAGGAGTAAAGAAAACTCAAGTAGATCGAAATTTTTCAAAAGCAGGAAAGAACGCACAAATCCCCTTTCGAGTAAGTGCCCATAATTTAAGAACTACCGCTATTACTCTTTGGAAAGAAGATGGATTTAGCGATTCTTTAATTATGAAAGCAAGCGGCCATTCTAGCAGTGAAATGGTTCATCGATACGATAGAACAGATATTGCTGATAACGTAACCAGTAAATCTTATCTGTTGTAAAACTTTAAAAGTAAGGTGGTATTAAATCTGTTAAAATTGTACTAGTTGAGATTTAATCTGACTTTGTTTAGATAAAAAGTAAAACAAACTTGGAGTAAATACGAACATATCACAGAAAATCATAAAACCTAAACTGGGATTGCTTCAGCTAACAAAACAATTGGGTTCCGTTTCAGAAGCTTGTAAAGCTATGGAATACAGCAGAGATTCCTCTTATCGTTTTAAAAGCCTGTTTAAAATCTTTTCAAACTTATATAAAGAACGCTCTACAACCCATCTTCTAGGAATGACTGTAAAAGAATGAATTGCATTTCTTTTGGCTATTTCTACTATACATCCTAATATTTCCTGCACGTTCTTTCTCAATCTTCCTGGTATCTGTATAACCTACATAGCCTGTGTTTGGTTTCTCAATAGACTCCAGAGCCTGTATTGGTTCCTGCATCGCTTTTATAGACTGTGGTGATTCCTTCAGGCTCTTCAGAGACCTTAATTGTTCCTTGAGAATCTTGATAGAATGTAAAGGTTTTTCCAGAGCGTTTATAAACTATATTGGTTGTTCCACCGCGTTTATCGACTGTGAGGGTTACCCCAGATCCTGGCATTGTTCCTTGAGAGCGTTTATAGTCTGATCTGATTCCTTCAGGTTCTTCATAGACTATGAGGTCTCCATCAGAGTATTCATAGACTTTGATGGTTCTTCCAGAGCGTGTATAGGCTATAGCGGTTCTTTCATAGCTTTTATCGACTATGATGGTTCCCTCGGATCCTCCATAGCCTGTATCTGTACCTGTGGTGGTTCCTCCGTGGTCTCCCGTACCTGAGCCTGTATCTGTGGTGGTTCCTGCATCGCTTTTATAGACTGTAGTGATTCCTTCAGGCTCTTCATAAACTTTGATGGTTTCAGAGTCTTCATAGACTTTGATGGTTTTTCCAGAGCGTTTATAAACTATATTGGTTGTTCCACCGCGTTTATCGACTGTGATGGTTCCCCCAGATCCTGGCATTGTTCCTTGAGAGGGGTTATAGTCTGATCTGATTCCTTCAGGTTCTTCATAGACTATGAGGTCTCCATCAGAGTATTCATAGACTTTGATGGTTTTTCCAGAGCGTTTATAGGCTATAGCGGTTCTTTCATAGCTTTTATCGACTATGATGGTTCCCTCGGATCCTCCATAGCCTGTATCTGTACCTGATCCTCCTATGACCACCTTGTCATCTAAGGGTGAAGGTAGTTTCATCGCTCCAATTGCATCTCGAACATTCTGGCTATAGCCTAAACCCCAAAGATCAAAAAACTCCCTCAAATCTCGACCTGATGCGCGACTTGCATTTAATACAAACCAGTCTTTATCCTTCTGATTCGTATCGAATAGATTTCCACTATCTCCGTAATTCCAAGCTTCTCTGTAAGCTTTGCCGAGCTTGGCGTAAAAATCATCTCCATAACTAAACAACAACTGCAAAAACATTAATAGCCGTATTGACTCATTGTCTACATGCGCTGGCTTTCTGTTCTTTAGGTCCCTATAATCAAGAGATTTAGACGACATAGCATCAAAACCACCGAAAAGAACAGAAGAATCAACCTTAGCATTGATAAAATTCGGCACTGATTTTGGATCCCACAATCTATTATTTCCATACTTTGGATCATCGAGTTTAAAACGGGCACGGTCGCTAAGATCATAACCTTGAAATTTATCTTTTTTCCCTTTAAAAAGACCCTCAGCCACCATTTCATAAATGTTGACAGTAACTTCTACTTCAGTTCCCCAAGACCATCCCATGGTATGTGTATGGCCTAACTCATGCCAATCAACATACTCAGTTCTTGATATATTTCTTGTTTTTGGATTATTACACAAAGCTACTAAACTATTAGATATAAAGCCACAAAGTTCAAAAGTTATAACTTGTAAATTTTGCGTTGGAAAATGGAGGGCTTTTGAACTGTCAAAGCCATTCAATTTGTCATAAGTTGTACTGATAAGCAAATATTCTGATAGCAATTTACCGACATTTAGAGGAAGTTTTTTAGCTACATCTCCTGAAATATATATTTTATGGCGGCCATTCATCATCATCAATTGATTAAGTGAGTTAGAAGGTTGACTGATGTTTTCTCGCCACTCTTTTTGCGAATTTAGGCCAAAAACAAAGATGGGAACTTTCTTCGTTTCATTCTTAGGTACAGCTGTAATCTTAATCCTTTTTCCCCAACTTTTCATATCTCGGTTTTTATTTATACAGGCTAGCATAAGTGGGCCTGCTCTTGTAGCTGTATAAATAACCGTTTGATGCTCGACTAATGCCATCGGGTTTGATTTCCTATAACCAGATGAATAGGAAGTTCCTGTAGCAGCAAAACAATTTGTTTGAGAGTTATCAAGAGCATCCACTGTAATAGCAATTTCATCTCCAGACTTCATGAAAATATCCGTGGAGAAATAATTCGTTCGGTGGTTATAAAGATCAAAGGCCATACGGATTTTAGGATTGATATTGTAATCTGGATCAATTTTATCTGTCCCTCCATCCTCTGTTACCGGAATGAAATAGCGATTATTTTCTCTATCGAAATACGTTTCCAGGTTGCGTTTTAACCAATAAAGCGGGTCATTGGGGTTGTTTGATCGGTTTATAGCGGCTGTGGGATCTTTATCTAAAAGCTCTGGCGTCAAATTAAACTGACTTAAAGCTTCTTTAAATCCCTGACGGTTTTTATAAGAAGCCCACCAATAAGCTTCTAGATCTTGTGACCGTAAGTTTATTGTTTTGTCAGAAGACTGCTTTTCTTCGATGAATTGGGACTCATAGCGTTGTATACTTTCATTTGAAGTGGCTACATGTGTAGTAGTTGAAAATTCCTCATATTCCGATTCTTCATATTCTGACTGTCTGTTTAGATAATTTTTGAAAAATTCACGGTCGTCTATAACAAAATTATCTCTATTGACGGAGTTAGCTCTATCTTCCTCTATCCATGTTGATTCATAGATTTTATTTTCGCTAGGCATACATCTATACGCTTTTTAAGTTGATAAAAGAAATGTAAAAAATAGGTTTTATTTTATAACTAGCTCTATACCTTAATTAAGGTGAATCTGCGTATAGAGCCAGATTATGTAATTAAACTAAATTAATCTCGAAGTCCATATTTATTATTACTCCGCCATCTGAAAGATCCGATTGCACTTTAGATGCATTTACTTAGCACCTCATGCTCTCCTCATTATAAAGCAATAAGGCAATAATGAGAAAAATCTGCATAGCTCTTTCTAAGGGAGAAATCGATAGCTATTGACTTAGTTTTCGCAGAGAATCTCTTTTCTCGTTTTACTTAAACTAAAAATTTTGATTCATATATTTTATATTGTGTATCGTATTGACCATTGACGCAACTTATGCAAGCTTATTCATAATAGATTTCTTTCATAACCCCTTATTTTAAATCTTTCATTTATAGATTCCTATCTTAACAAAAGCATTTCCAGCTATATCGCTTAAACAATCATACTCTCATGGATTAAAATACTTTAAAATTTTAGATTGCTTATTGGTTATGCAAGAGATCTATTGAATAAAACCCAAAACTGAGGTTAATAGACATTGTCTTGCCCATTTCATTTCGGATAGCATAATGGAGCGAAGAACCTCAAATAGTTTTCTTCAAAAAAAGACTCCGCAGATAACCCTGGACTTATCTCCCGCATTAAACTTTGCTGTCCAAGATCTTAAAAAACGCCTTTTATTTTGCAAGAGAAATATCAGCTCGGAGAGCTTATGAAGAATTAAGAGAATTTATATTCCTCTTGTGTGGAATTAGAGAACTTCTTGCATAACCCTCTATTTTAAGGCTTTCATTTTCTGATAGGGATAGGCACCATAGGTTGGGAAATAAAATGTTTGTACTGATGATATTACATATTCCTGCGGTCTCTGGGTACCACTCGAGGTTACCCGAATAAATACGTTGTTGATTCTGATTAAGTTGATTCCTCCAGAGCGTTTATAGACTGTGGTGATTCTTTCAGGTCCCTTAATAGCCTCCAAAGCCTGTATTAGTTATTTCATCGCGTTTATAGACTGTGGTAATTCCTTCAGGCTCTTCAGAGACCTTAATTGTTCCTTGAGAATCTTGATAGAATGTAAAGGTTTTTCCAGAGCGTTTATAAACTATATTGGTTGTTCCACCGCGTTTATCGACTGTGAGGGTTACCCCAGATCCTGGCATTGTTCCTTGAGAGCGTTTATAGTCTGATCTGATTCCTTCAGGTTCTTCATAGACTATGAGGTCTCCATCAGAGTATTCATAGACTTTGATGGTTCTTCCAGAGCGTGTATAGGCTATAGCGGTTCTTTCATAGCTTTTATCGACTATGATGGTTCCCTCGGATCCTCCATAGCCTGTATCTGTACCTGTGGTGGTTCCTCCGTGGTCTCCCGTACCTGAGCCTGTATCTGTGGTGGTTCCTGCATCGCTTTTATAGACTGTAGTGATTCCTTCAGGCTCTTCATAAACTTTGATGGTTTCAGAGTCTTCATAGACTTTGATGGTTTTTCCAGAGCGTTTATAAACTATATTGGTTGTTCCACCGCGTTTATCGACTGTGATGGTTCCCCCAGATCCTGGCATTGTTCCTTGAGAGGGGTTATAGTCTGATCTGATTCCTTCAGGTTCTTCATAGACTATGAGGTCTCCATCAGAGTATTCATAGACTTTGATGGTTCTTCCAGAGCGTGTATAGGCTACAGAGGTTACTCCATAGCTTTTATCGACTGTGATGGTTCCCTCGGATCCTCCATAGCCTGTATCTGTACCTGTGGTGGTTCCAACGTCGCCGCCTGTACCTGAGCCTGTATCTGTGTTGGTTCCTCCATCGCTTTTATAGACTGTGGTGATTCCTTCAGGCTCTTCAGAGACCTTAATTGTTCCTTGAGAATCTTGATAGAATGTAAAGGTTTTTCCAGAGCGTTTATAAACTATATTGGTTGTTCCACCGCGTTTATCGACTGTGATGGTTCCCCCAGAGCCTGGGATTGTTCCTTGAGAGGGTTTATAGTATGATTTGATGCCTTCAGGTTCTTCATAGACCATGATGTCTCCATCAGAGTATTCATAGACTTTGATGGTTCTTCCAGAGCGTGTATAGGCTACAGAGGTTACTCCATAGCTTTTATCGACTGTGATGGTTCCCTCGGATCCTCCATAGCCTGTATCTGTACCTGATCCTCCTACGATCACCTTGTCATCTAAGGGTGAAGGTAGTTTCATCGCTCCAATTGCATCTCGAACATTCTGGCTATAGCCTAAACCCCAAAGATCAAAAAACTCCCTCAAATCTCGACCTGATGCGCGACTTGCATTTAATACAAACCAGTCTTTATCCTTCTGATTCGTATCGAATAGATTCCCACTATCTCCGTAATTCCAAGCTTCTCTGTAAGCTTTGCCGAGCTTGGCGTAAAAATCATCTCCATAACTAAACAACAACTGCAAAAACATTAGTAGCCGTATGAACTCATTGTTTACATGCCCTGGCTTTTCAATTGATGTCCTGAAATCATAAGTTTTAGACGACATAGCATCAAAACCACCTTGAAGAACAGAAGGGTCAACCTTAGCATTGATAAAATTCGGCACTGATTTTGGATCCCAAAATCTATCATTTCCATACTCTGGATCATCGAGTCTAAAAATGGAAGCTCGGCTAATCTCATAACTCCCAAATTTATCTTGTTTCCCTTTAAAAAGGCGCTCGGCCACCATTTCATAAATATTGGCAGTAACTTCTGATTCAGATCCCCAAGACCATCCCATGGTATGTGCATGGCCTAACTCATGCCAATCAACAAACTCAGTTCTTGACTTTCTTCTGTTTGGGTCATTGCACACAGCCACCACATTAGCGGTGACATAGTCACCACGTTCAAAGGTTACAACTTGTAAATTTTGCGTTGGAAAATGGAAGGCTTTTGAACTGTCAAAGCCATTCAATTTGTCATAAGCTGTACTGATAAGTAAATATTCTGATAGCAATTTACCGATATTTAGAGGAAGTTTTTTAGCTACATCTCCTAAAATATATATTCTATCGCGGCCACTCATCATCATCACTTGATTAAGTGAGTTAGGATTCTGACTGATGTTTTCTCGCCACTCTTTTTGCGAGTTTAGTCCAAAAACAAAGATGGGAACTTTCTTCGTTTCATTCTTAGGTACAGCTGTAATCTTAATCCTTTTTCCCCAACTTTTCATATCTCGGTTATTATTAATGCAGGCTAGCATAAGCGGGCCTGATGTCGTAGCTGTATAAATAACCGTTTGATGCTCGACCAATGCCATCGAGTTTAATTCTATATAAGGATAGTAAGTTCCCGTAACAGTGAAACAATTCGTTTGAGGGTTATCCAGAGCATCCACTGTAATAGCAATTTCATCTCCAGGCTCCATGAAAATATCCGTGGGGAAGTAACTCGTTCGGCGGGTAGAAAGGTCAAAGGCCATACGGGTTTTATCATGGGTAGGGACAATTCTATCATCACTTCCTGCCCCTCCATACTCTGTTACCGGAATGAAATAGCGATTATTTTCTCTATCGAAATAAGTTTCCAGGTTGCGTTTTAACCAATAAAGCGGGTCATTGGGGTTGTTTGATCGGTTTATAGCGGCTGTGGGATCTTTATCTAAAAGCTCTGGCGTCAAATCAAACTGACTTAAAGCTTCTTTAAATCCCTGACGGTTTTTATAAGAAGCCCACCAATAAGCTTCTAGAGCTTGTGAGCGTAAGTTTATTGTTTTGTCAGAAGACTGCTTTTCTTCGATGAATTGGGACTCATAGCGTTGTATACTTTCATTTGAAGTGGCTACATGTGTAGTAGTTGAAAATTCCTCATATTCCGATTCTTCATATTCTGACTGTCTGTTTAGATAATTTTTGAAAAATTCACGGTCGTCTATAACAAAATTATCTCTATTGACGGAGTTAGCTATATCTTCCTCTATCCAAGTTGATTCATAGATTTTACTTTCGTTAGGCATAACACCTATCCATGTGTATCAATTGTTATCGGTTGAAAAAACCATATCTTATTAATATCGCCAAAATAACCCGGTGCAGATGAAGAAAACTTTATATTTTGAACTTTTGCTTGCCATGTTTTTTTACATTTCTTTGTTAGATGCACTCTGACTGTGAGTATGCAACCATTATGATATCTGGATCAGCAGCACCACCATAAGATTCTATATCTATTGTAATCTGATAGGGATAGGCACCATAGTTCGGGAAAAATACAATGTTTGTACGGATGATATTACATATCCCTACGGTCTCTGTGCGACCATTCGAGGTTCCCTGAACAATAGGTTGTTGATTCTGATTAACCCGACGGCCTGTTAAGAAGACGCACGTATATTTGCCTGCAGCTGTTCGATTTACACTCAGATTTTCAATGGCTTTTTCCGTGTTACCAAAATAACTCAAAACCTTAGCTGTAGGACCTTCAAATGCAAAATAAACATTTAACATGTTCTCATTTCCTTAATAATTCAAACAATAATTATAAAACTGCAACTACCAACTGTTGGTTTTTTCTATCTTCGTGAATTAATCCCTAAATCATAAAATTCCCTGCACAAATAAGCACGTTACCCACATTCACAAGCATACTTTTGATTCCAGCAGTGTAATTCACAACTCAACATGACTACTGATCTATCTACAAATTGTGTCACATTAAATGTGAACCCTAATAGAGTTAAAAGTGCAATTGGTAAAGTTACTGAATTAACTACGTTCTTAGTCTCAATTTGAAATCTCACAAGATAATTGTAACCTTCTTTGTTTTTAGGTTGATATTTAGCAGTGGGATTGAGGACATTGACTACAGTACCCGAATTTTCCGGACCTTGACAAGTCACGTTAATAACAGGATACGCCGCTTCTGTTTCATCAATATCAGCTTTTGTAAGAAAGCTGGCGGTGTACCGACCTGTGTTGTTACGTGTTATCTGCGTATTTCGAGATTTATCATTATAATTTACCAATCGACAGGGCACATTTATTCCTGTTGTAGATGGAACAAAAGCAATTTTGATAACTTCCATATATCATTCCTTAAGGGAACATTTTCCCAGATGTTACTTAATATCTTCTGAAAAAAGCCTATTAAAAAAAATGCAGGTTACTAAGGCTTTATGTTCATTTCTCAAAAGAACACTAGGTTGCATTCACCTCACAACTGATGCGCCATGAATTTTAATTCCTGAAGAAATTCAAAAAAATCAAACTCTATTTGATGGCTTCTTTTTTGCATTCTTTGGCTTTCGCAGAAGGTCTATTTTCTCATGAATTAATCACCTACATCCTAAAACATCTCAAAATTGATACAGTACATTGGGGAATCCCTTCCTTGATTATTTTAAAAACAGCACGCTTTTTAAGATGATAAAAGAAATTTAAAAACAACTTTTCTTTTATAACTATTTATATACCTTAATTAAGGTGAATATGCGTATATAGCTAGATTATGTAATTAAACTAAAGAAATCTCGAAATCCATATTTATTATTATTCCACCAGCTGGAACATCCGCTTGCACATTAGCTGCATTGAATAAAACCAATGGGAATGTAAATAAATAGGAGTAACCATCCGAGTTCTGTGCCTGGTAGGACCAATAGGTAGTTTGATAAGGTAATACTATCGACCAACCTCCCGCAGCAGCAGCTTTTGCTGAAACCGTCTGTGACTTTAAGCAAGCCTTTTCAATCACCTCATCTGCGTTTCCTTTTGTTAAAAAGCTCAGTGTGAAAGTCCCAGCAATTGCGCTTGCAGCTAAGACATGGTTGCGATTCATGTTCTGATCAGAAAACTCGGATGCAAAAATATTTTTAGGCACTCCAGCTATTGGCGTAGGAATATCAAATTCAAAGTGAACTACCCGTTTCATGCTCATATCATACCTCCTTAAAAAAATTCTATCCCTAGCAACTAACAAAGATTTTGTTTGTCACTTCATTTTGACTTAGCACTTCGTGCTCTCCTCATCATATCGATAGCTATTGACATTGACAAAGCTCAGTATAACTTTTTTTAGTTTTTGCAGAGAGTCTATTTTCTCTTTTTACTTAAACTAAAAATTTTGATTCATATATTTTATATGAACCTATCTTGAATTAAATTTACTGTTTTAAAGATACTTGCCGACTTAAGAAATTCATCCAATATCCCAGTAGTCCAAACATTAATAGTCCGTTCCAATATATTGCCTTTCTTTACCAGCGCACTGTAAGACGACGGAAGCATGTCTTTAACCAAGAAATCGTTCTCTCAACGAACCAACGTTGCTTTTCAAGGTAGCAAATGCCTTTTATCTTATATCCCTTAGTGTTTCTTTTCCGAGCTATCAGAGGAAAAACCTCATGGGAAAGAACATCGATACGTGTTTGCTCTGAGTCATAACCTTTATCTGCTTCAAGTATGGGTACTTTTCCCTGATTCCATGCTTTTTTAATGAAGGGAATGACTTTCCTAAGCAGAGGGATCACTTGTTTTTTCTCATCCCCGGATGCTGATGTAAAAGTGATTGCAAGAGGCTTTCCTGATTTTTCTAACAGTAAATGCGATGTCACGCCTTTACCTTTGTAGCCATAATCAACTTGCTCTCCTCCTCCGCATCCGCTGGAAAAAAAAACCATCTACAGAGAGTCTCTGGGCATCAATACACCCCAGCTGTTGGCAAGCTTAAGCAGCTCTTCTAAAAATTGATCTAAAAATCCAGCAGATTGCATTCTTCCAAGCCATGCGTGTGCTGTTGAGGAATGAGAAAACTCCTTGTTTCTAGGTGCATCTTTCCAAGGAGCTCCTTGTCCGAAGCACCCAGAAAATAGTATTCACTACAGGTCTCCATGGCGCTAATTTTCTTCCATAATGGTTACGATTTACCCATTTTTCCATTTGAGGTTCGAGTATTTTAAACTGTTCTTCATTTAATCCTTGCTTGCTCATGTCATCTGTCTTTAGTTAAAAAATAAAAAGATCAGGTGTCATAGCGAAAATTTATATTCAATTCAAGATAGGTTCATTGTGTATACTAATCTTATTTCAAATTAAGAATTTATAAAGATTCATTTTTTAATAAGGAGGATTATTACCTGTTTGAGAATGTGAGTGATGCATAAAATTATTCCCATTTTTAAATTAAAAAAATCAGTCCCTATTGCTATTCAAATGGGAAATATAAGTAAAGTTTTAGAATTTAGATAGGTTCTATCAACAACCAACTTACTACTGAACCAAAATCCAAAGCAATACCGGTTGAGATACTAAAGCTGACTCCTGGTGTTCTTCCACTTACGCGTAAGAATCCTAAAAGGTTCAGAGAACTCTGCCTATTAACAGTCAAAAAAATACGAGTATTTGCTGTAACGGTGCTATTCAGCACTGTAGCTGTCCCAGCTGATAGAGTAACAACTCCCATTCTGGCGTTACTGCCCTCTTTAATTAAAAAGCCCGCACCTAGTTCTGAAATGGCAACCCCTGAAATAGAGGCACTACTATTTAGTATAGTAGCGACTTGCCTTAGAGTGTTTGTTATATTAGATGTCACCTGAAAAGAAATATTTGTTCCATTACTAGTGGTTGTCCAATTCTCATTTGCCTTCATGAGAAGAGACCCCATTGATGCAGCAGCAAAACCAGTGCCATTATAGCCCCTTACTCCCCATTCTGCCAGAATATCACCTCTTTGATTAGCTGTAGGGGCTAATACAGTTCCTCTTGCTGTGAGATGAATCAAATTCGATGCATTAGTAGCACTACTTCCTACATAGGATGTTTGTACAAGATCGCATTCTGTAGAGGTGGTTGGCATAACAAATTCCGCAGTAGATCCTAATAGAAATTGTGTAGCTGTTCCTATTCCCAGAAAAGGAGAGATAACCAAACTATTTGGAGGCGCTGTAGTTCCGGCTACGGTGCCAAAAGCTGCTGACCCATTGCAATCTAAAGTATTAATCCCTAGAAAATTATTAGAATTCCCTAAAGTTAAAGAGGTTAAATTTGAAGAGGCCGAAATATTTATTGCGTTTGTTATTGTTACCATTTTACATTCTTTATTTACCTATTATCTAAGATATTTAGTCCCAAAGTGTGATGGTAATTTTAAAACTTTTTGGTTCTTTTTGCCAATTTTCTTGGCCGTGAGAAGATGGCCATAGCCTTTTTTAAGATCTCTCTATCCTGTTTCCTATCTGCTAATTCTTTACGAAGGTGATACATCTCTTCATTGCAGGGTTTGATCTTGCCTGATCCAGGAAAGATCTTTTCTCCTTGCTCTTTAAATTCTTGAATCCACCTAAGCTAAAGTTCCCATAGGAACTTCAGAATCACGGGATATCGATTTTTTTTTGCTTTCTCATAAGAACCTCTTTAATAAATTTGTTTTAATTTATTCGGGTTCTTTGTGTCCCATTTATTGTAGCAAGATCATCTAAGGAGCTGGCTCAACTAATAGCCATGCAATACTCGAAGTATCCCCCATAGCAATAGAGGCGATGGTAAAACTAACCCCCGGTATTACTAATGCCACAAACACCTCTCCAAGAGCTAAACCAGAAGGATTGTTATTTGTAAGAAAAATACGCGTGTTAAGAGTCACTGTATTATTAGCTACTGTAACACTAGAAGGAGCTAAAAAAAGGGGCACTAATCTAGCTATTCCCATCCGAGCATTTGCTCCTTCTTTGATCATAAAACCTGATCCGGCCCTAGTAATCGCTAATCCGGAAATAGAAGCACTTGTACTAAGAGCACGAACAATCTCAGATGGAGTTGTTGAATTAGGAGGAGTTATTTGAAAACTAATTGCCGTCCCGTTAGCATTCGTTGTCCATGTTTCATTTGCCAACATGGTGATAGAAGCTTTGGAGGTTGTTACAAAATCAGTGCCGTTATACCCTCTTATTCCCCATATTCCCAATGCATCTCCCATCTGATTAGCCGTAGGCGCTAGCGCTGTGCCTCGTGCTGTAAAATGAATAAGGTTTGATCCGTTGGCAGATCCTGACCCTGCATAAGTTGTTTGTACAATGTTGCATTCAGATGAAGTGGTTGGCATGAAAAATTCTGCAGTAGATCCACTTAGGAATTGTGTTGCAGTTCTAACCCCTAAAAAACCACTGCCTACTAATCCATTTATAGGAGCTGCCATTCCTGCAAAAGTTCCAAAAGCCCCAGATCCTTTGCAATCTAATGAGTTAGCCCCAAGAAAGTTATTTGCATTTCCTAGCGTTAAAGAAGGAACAGAAGAAGAAACAGGTGTATTGGTTACATTTGCTATCTTTGGCATTTTAGGTACATCTAGCCTTATTTATTATGTTTCTTAAGGAGCAGGTTCTATCATTAACCAAGCAACAGAAACAGCAGCGGTTAGCAGGTTAGATGAAATAGTAAAACTAACCCCAGGTATTCGTGCTAATATAGTTAATTGTCCTACGTTTATCCCTATTCCGCTATTTGTTAAAAAAATCCGTGTGTTTGCTGTAACCGTATTATTCAACACGATAGCTATGCCTGCAACCAACATAACTATCCCCATCCGAGCATTCAAACCCTCCTTAACTAATAACCCTGATCCTAAATCAGTGATGGCAAGACCTGTATTTGTCGTATTTGTATTGATGATACGAGCTATTTCTCCAAGAGTTGTAGTCCCGTTTTTCGTCACAGAAAAAGTGATTGCCGTCCCGTTATTTGTAGCAGTCCAAGCCTGGGTGGTTATCATAGAAATGGTTGCTTTAGAGGTAGTGGTAAAAGCAGATCCTGTATAACCTCTTGCTCCCCATACTCCTAAAAGATCTCCGCTTTGGTTAGCTGTTGGTGTTAACGCTGTTCCCCTTGCTGTGTACTGCAATAAACTTGACGCATTAGTAGCGTTGCTTCCTACATAGGATGTCTGTGTAACATCACACTCAACAGCTGGCGACGTTCCCACAAATTCTGCTGTAGATCCTGTTAAGAACTGAGTAGCTGTTCCCACTCCTAAAAACCCACTAACAATGATTCCATTAGTAGGAGCAGCCGTTCCTGCAAAAGTCCCAAATGCACCAGACCCTTCGCAATCCAGGGTATTAGTTCCAAAAAAATTATTTCCACTTCCCAGCGTCATTGCTGGTATGCTAGAAGATGCTGGTATATTGATCGCGTTTGCTGTTTTTACCATGTTAGTTAGTGCTATTACCCATTCATACTTCTGTAGTCGCTAGTTATTAAAAAAATTAACTCAAAATTTATACCACGATAATGTTTCCAATACTGTTTATTACGTTCCAAATCGTGGCAAAACCTGGAACTATGCAAACGGCACGAATGCTATCTAATTGGTTTGTAGAAGTAAGAGATCCTCCAGTTCCAACTGAGGTTGTTGAAGAACCAAAGAAGATCTCTTGACCCGCATTTTGGTTGATTTTCCATCCAGCTGTACCTGCATTTCCATTACCTGTTATGTAAAATGTATCCCCGATAGCTGCTGTAGCAGGAAGATTGAAGACAACTTGGGCTGCATTGTTAGCAATATAACCGGTATTTGTCGCTATTGTTTGGGTTGTCCCTGTAACATTGACCCAAGTGATTCCACTATTTGTGACCGTTAGAGAAACCGTTCCGCCTAAAGAAACAGGACTACCGGTTACAGTAACACCACTTCCTGTGATTGTAATAGGAGGTGCTGTTAGAGTAAGAGTCCCTGCTCCTTGAGTTTGTGTAAGGCCTCCAGATAGTGTTAAAGTTGAAAAAGCTGCGGGACTACCCGTTGTTCCAATAAGTACTTGGCCATTTGTTCCCGCTGGAATACTTCCAATAGGGCCCGACCCATTCCCAATTAGGATGCTATTTGTAGGAAAAGTAGAATTACCGGTACCGCCATTTGTTACACTTAGAACGCCAGTGAAGCTATTAATGTTAGTTCCAGAAAAATTAACCTCAAAATTAGGGTTCCCATTAACACCATTGGGATTAGTAATGGTAACCGTGCTTCCTGTCGAAGTAAGAGTTCGACCAAAGAAAACACCAGTGGAATTGTTATAAGCAACAATTCCAGTCTGGTTTAAATTGATAGCATTTGCCATTTGTTTCCCTTTTTGTTATATTATAATTTATAAACAAATTCACTATTTTATATATTGAGCTTACTGTTAGTAATATTAAGAGTTTTATGTAATACCAAAATTCCCAGTAAAAGATATAGCTACCCATTTTATATTTGCTTGACTGCATACAAGGTAAAGAGTGTCACCAGAATTTAAAGAAGTAATTGTTCCGCCGAATGTTGTTTGTATGGCTCCCAGACATACTTGTTGAGTTGGTGCCATATTAAGCATCCACCCGTTATTCTCTGTTTCAGCCGTTACTATGAATAACACATCTCCAAAAGCTGATGAAGCAGGCAGCTTATATAGAGTGGATCCAGAAAAATTATCCATATAACCTGTGTTCACTGACATTTGAATGGGAGATGAAGTTACATCTACCCAAGTAATTCCTTTAGTGTCAGGCGTAAAAAAGGCTAGTGTATTCGTTACAGAATTACCAATAACAGCAATGTTTCCCCCACCTAAATTAATATTACCGTTTGCAATTGATAGCATTTGCCATTTGTTTCTCTTTTTATTATGTTTTAATTTATAAACAACTTCACTATTTCATATAGTGAGCCTACTGTTAATAATCTTAAGAGTCTTATGTACTACCAAAATTCCCAGTAAAAGATATGGCTACCCATCTTATATTTGCTTGACTGCATACAAGGTAAAGAGTATCACCAGGATTTAAAGAAGTAATTGCTCCGCCGAATGTTGTTTGTGTGGCTCCGAGATATACTTGTTGAGTTGGTGCCATATTGAGCACCCATCCGTTATTCTCTGTTCCAGCCGTTACTATGAATAACACATCTCCAAAAGCTGATGAAGCAGGCAGCTTATATAGAGTGGATCCAGAAAAATTATCCATATAACCTGTGTTCACTGACATTTGAATGGGAGATGAAGTTACATCTACCCAAGTAATTCCTTTAATGTCAGGCGTAAAAAAGGCTAGTGTATTCGTTGCAGAATTGCCAATAACAGCAATGTTTCCCCCACCTAAATTAATGTTACCGTTTGCATCAGGAGAAATAGCTCCGCCACTGGTTAATCCTGTCAAGGTGATAGTACCAAATTGACTAGGAGGAAAAGGATCACAGCTAAATGCCATTTTTTACTCTTCTGTAAAGAAGCTAGGAAAAATTCATTAAAATAGAGTTACTAAACCAGCTTTGCGGAGTAGATAGTAATTTAATGTTCAACACTCGATGCTAGAGATCATTAGTTTTTTATATTTTATTTTTTATCTCATATAAAGTTAAA